>NZ_JBBHKA010000002.1 GCF_037572775.1 Ramlibacter sp. PS4R-6
ACCGGCTGCGCCCAGCGCGCCGGACCTGACGGCCGGCACGGACAGCGGCTCGTCCAGCACGGACGACCTGACCAACGACAACACGCCGACGTTCACGGGCACAGCCGAAGCCAATGCGTTGGTCGAGCTGTTCGACACCGACGGCACCACCTCGCTGGGCACGGCCACGGCTGACGGCAGCGGCAACTGGTCGATCACGGTGAGCACGCTGGGTGACGGCGCGCACACGATCACGGCCAAGGCCACGGATGCGGCGGGTAACACCAGCGCGGCATCCACTGGCCTGGCGGTCACGATCGACACCGCTGCGGCGGCCCCGAGCACGCCGGACATGACGGCTGGCACCGACAGCGGCTCGTCCAGCACGGACAACAAGACCAGCAACACGACGCCCACGTTCACGGGCACGGCCGAAGCCAATGCGCTGGTCGAGCTGTTCGACACCGACGGCACCACCTCGCTGGGCACGGCCACGGCCGACGGCAGCGGCAATTGGTCGATCACGGTGAGCACGCTGGGCGAGGGCGCACACACGATCACGGCCAAGCAGACCGATGTGGCCGGGAACACGAGCGTGGCATCGAGCGGCCTGGCGGTCACGATCGACACGACGGCGCCGGCTGCGCCCAGCGCGCCGGACCTGACGGCCGGCACGGACAGCGGCTCGTCCAGCACGGACGACCTGACCAACGACAACACGCCGACGTTTACCGG
>NZ_JBBHKA010000003.1 GCF_037572775.1 Ramlibacter sp. PS4R-6
GAACACGAGCGTGGCATCGAGCGGCCTGGCGGTCACGATCGACACGACGGCACCGGCTGCGCCCAGCGCGCCGGACCTGACGGCCGGCACCGACAGCGGCTCCTCCAGCACGGACAACATCACCAACGACAACACCCCGACGTTTACCGGCACGGCCGAAGCGAATTCGAGCGTGACGCTGTACGACACGGACGGCACGACGGTGGTGGGCACGGGCACGGCTGACGGCAGCGGCAACTGGTCGATCACGGCGAGCACGCTGGGTGACGGCGCGCACACGGTCACGGCCAAGGCGACGGATGCGGCGGGCAACACCAGCGTGGCATCCACTGGCCTGGCGGTCACGATCGACACGGCTGCGGCGGCCCCGAGCACGCCGGACATGACGGCGGGAACGGACAGCGGCTCGTCCAGCACGGACAACAAGACCAGCAACACGACGCCCACGTTCACGGG
>NZ_JBBHKA010000004.1 GCF_037572775.1 Ramlibacter sp. PS4R-6
ATCCGTGCCCGCCGTCATGTCAGGCGCGCTCGGAGCGGACGGAGCCGCGGTGTCCACAGTGACGCTCAGGCCCGTGCCCGCAGCGCTGGTGTTACCCGCCGCATCCGTGGCCTTGGCCGTGATCGTGTGCGCGCCGTCACCCAGCGTGCTCACCGTGATCGACCAGTTGCCGCTGCCGTCGGCCGAGCCCGTCCCAACTACCGTCGTGCCGTCCGTGTCGTACAGCGTCACGCTCGAATTCGCTTCGGCCGTGCCGGTAAACGTCGGCGTGTTGTCGTTGGTGATGTTGTCCGTGCTGGAGGAGCCGCTGTCGGTGCCCGCCGTCAGGTCCGGCGCGCTGGGCGCAGCCGGTGCCGTCGTGTCGATCGTGACCGCCAA
>NZ_JBBHKA010000005.1 GCF_037572775.1 Ramlibacter sp. PS4R-6
CGCTGGGCACGGCCACGGCCGACGGGTCGGGGAACTGGTCGATCACCAGCAGCACGCTGGGCGAAGGCTCGCACACGCTGACGGCCAAGCAGACCGATGTGGCCGGTAACACCAGCGTGGCATCCACTGGCTTGGCGGTCACGATCGACACGACGGCGCCGGCTGCACCCAGCGCCCCGGACCTGACGGCCGGAACGGACAGTGGCTCCTCCAGCACGGACAACATCACCAACGACAACACGCCGACGTTTACCGGCACGGCCGAAGCCAATTCGAGCGTGACGCTGTACGACACGGACGGCACCACGGTGGTGGGCACGGGCACGGCTGACGGCAGCGGCAACTGGTCGATCACGGTGAGCACGCTGGGTGACGGC